>NZ_QJSX01000002.1:0-21144 GCF_003217515.1 Deinococcus yavapaiensis KR-236
CGCGGGTCGACTCACGGGACATCACCTCGACCTCTATCGTCGACCAACCTCATGAAACGGGAAAATCTCGTCCTGCACGCTTTTCAGACGCACTTTAGACGTGTACGAGAAGCGCTACGACCCGCTGTTTCCGGTGGTGTGCTTCGACGAGCGACCCTGCCACCTCATCGCGGACGTCAAGGAACGCGTTCCAGCTGCTCCTGGTCGTCTGGCTCGCTACGATTACTTGTACACGCGGCTCGCGACGCTCAACCTGTTTGGATTCCTTGAGCCGAAGACGGGACGCGTGGCGTTCGAGGTGACCGAGCGGCACACGAAGCGCGACTTCGCGCTCGCGATGAAGCGCTTGGTGGACGAGTTGTACCCGAAGGCCGTGATGATTCGCGTGGTGTTGGACAACTTGGCGATGCACAGCAAGGGCGCGTTGTACGAAGTGTTCGAGCCGAAGGAAGCGCGGCACATCGCACGGCGGTTGGAATTCCACTTCACACCGAAGCACGGTTCGTGGCTCAACGCGATCGAGTTGGAGTTCGCGGCGCTCACCAAGCAGGCGCTTGATCACCGCATTCCAAGCCGGGAGGAGTTGGAGCGAGTGGTGGGGATGTACGAGCGGGTACGCAACGAGCACGCGCGGAAGGTGCAGTGGGAGTTCAACACGGAAGCGGCCCGCTTGAAGCTGAGCCGCCTCTATCCGCTCACCTGACAAACCCTTCCTGACAAGCCAATTAGTGAACGCTTTGCGACCTTATGTGCGTTGTGAAGAGGAGTCAGTTCAGAGACTCCTTAACATCTCCAAATTTGCCAACCCTTTACTTTTTATCAGGGGTCAATCAAATGGACTAAAAATGGATTTAATGAGAATAGCTGCGTCGCCGTTGTCGTAAAGGGTGTTCATAGAAGAAGAAAACGGCATGCCGACACCCCAAGCAAGGTTATTGTTATTCAGTTGGCGACTGACCAGCGCCAGGGGAGCATCACCCATTCGTGCGCCTTGCTTGAAGTTGTATATCTTGCCAGGATTGGGCATTTCAAGTGCTGCTGCATACCTTAGCCTTGCATCAAGTCCGATCCAGATGTCGGTTCCCGCTGAATAGGATTTCCAGAAGCGCAGAGCTATAATTTCTTCTGGTGCATAAGAAAGCCAACGATTGCTGACGTATGGCTCGAGGGTCGCTTTCAGTAGACTGGGTACGATGAAGAAGAGTACTGCAATAAATGTAAGATAGTAACGTCTTGCTGCTAACGAAGGGCGTAGGATCTTGATCTTCTCGCCGACTCTGCTCAGTGCAAAGACAAACATTGGAGCCGCAAAAATAGTGAAATAAGTATATAGCCTAACTTGCAGATTTGTTCCTGCTGCCAATCCTACCAAGTCAATGATAACGGCAAATGCAAGCTGGATGGTTGTAGCAGCATAGAAAGCAGTCATCAGCATGAGGCGTTGCGAGTAGCCCTCGCCACCTCGCCACAGAGTGCGAACAGCCAAAATCCAACCAACGAAGGAACCTAGAAACAAAAGCCAACGGAACGAAGAAAGCCACAAGTAGATTCGAGAGCTCGCCCAATCAGAGGTGATAGTTGTATATGGATTGGATTCTGGAGTGAAAGAGAGGAATAGGGTCCCCACTTTCTCTATCGCCGTCTTTAACAGCGACAGATTCGATCCCGCCGCCGGATAAGCGTACCAAGCGATCAGGGCCACGATGATCCAGGAGGCAGCGACACTCAGGGTGAGTCTTTGTTGAAAGCGTGGCTGAATTTTTAATCGGCGAGGAAAGATTCGGGAGGCCAGAGAAAGTAGGAGGAGGGCTAAAGTAGAGGACACGATGAATGTAGAACCGAAGAACACATTGAGGGAAACAAGGCAGAAAGAGGTTGCATAGTACGTGATGACCCAGCCCAGAAATACTCCCCTTCGACTCATATCATGCATCGCACGAAAACTTGATATAACGGCTGCGACGCTCAGAAGAGTAAGGGAAATGGTAAGTTTTTCATGATTGCCCCTTAAAACAGTAAATAGAAGTTCTGGTACCAGAAACAGAGAGATGACTGCGGCTGTTGCGAGAGAATTCTTTTGAAAGAAGATTCTATAGAGGGCAAAGCCAAACAGTGACATGAATATCGTGCCAATCATGGGGCCGTAAATTTGTAGAAGTGTCTGAGGATCTATTCCTGTGAATCCATATAGTGTTGTGGCCCAAACTTGATAACCATAGCCGTGAGTATAGGCTCCTCTATAAACCAGCTTATGGAAGGTGATAACTTCGTTTATCGAGGTTGCGAAGGAGGCCGTGTCGTTTTCTGCCCATAATCCAAGATAACGTAGGCAGTAGTAAGCTCCAATAGACAGGGCAAGAAATATTATAATATAAGCATGTTGACTTTTATAACCCATATCTTCTCCAAATAATTGAAATTGCGACAATAATCGATGTCACTATAGAAAAAATGGTGCCTAGCCATACATAGTAAAGCGACCGATCTGGCATGTTGATACTTGCGGTCCTCTGGGGACCTACTTTTGGTAAGATAAAAGATGAAATTAAATCATCGTTCCAAAAGATGCGAACGGTTTGACTTTTGCGAGATTGACTGGGAACGAGTAGCTGAAAACTAGAATTTTTCGATGACGAAGTTTTTATTTCGGTATTGAAGATAAGGCGTTCGTCTGCCTCAATATGCATTGTTCCTGGCTCATGCAATGCGTTAGTTGCCTCGACAGATATGACTATGACGTAGCTGCCGAGCTTTTCCGAATAGGAGCGATCGTAGGAGATGGTGGGCGGATTTCGTTTTATATTAGAGAAGGTGACGTCTCCGTGCTTGTTGACGATTGCTACTCGACTATCTCCTGTGCGAGAGCGGTACAAGACGTACAAATTATCGTTACTAGTATACAAGTTATCGATCCCAGAGATACCAACCGACTTTGTCGTTCCGTTGAATCTACCCCACAACTCACTTAGATTGAACGTTGTCCTCGATTGATCGCCCACCGATAAAAAGGCATTCCAACTGCTGCGATCCTTGGGGATAGCAATGGTTGTGGAAGCTCTCATGGGAGGAGTAGTTTTGAAGATAATTCGATTGTTGCTAATAAGAAAGACTTTGTTTCTATAATGCAAAAGCTGCTCTTTACAATCGAATTTATCAACCTCTAATTGAACTTCGGAGAATAACGGAGCTCGACAGCGCTGAATGCTGTCAAACTGCCCGTCTTTATCGAGATCTTCGAATAAAAAGTATTCTCCTTGCTTGTCGTACCAATATCCTCGTTGCGCGTTTTTCAAGTGAATGAGGCCCGTGAAGCTACTTTTGTAGAGTTCGGGGAGTTTCGGCAAGCCGAAGTAGTACTCTCCTCGCGACCCTAGGGGGAGTGTCTTTGCTGTGTTTCCTCGCAAGATTAGATCGTTGGTTAGAATCAGCTTGGATAAGAAGAACGGTTCGGTCGAGCCGGATTTTGCCATTTCCCAAACAGCGTCGTCTTGTGCGCTGAAGTGATAGATGCCTTCGCTTCCAGCTATTCCGTCAAGGGAATGCACGAACGAGATCGCCTGCCACTTCGCTCTCACTATCCGAGATGGCAAGCTCTTGTAATTCTTCGCGATCGTGTCCTGGTCTGTACCGGGCTCGAATGGCCGTTCCAGCGAGGAGCTGAGACCGAGGCTATAACTCCACTTTCCCTCGTCCGCCGTTTTCCAGCTGTATCGAAAAGTCGTGCGGTTGAGATAATAAGGCGCCACTCCAAAGCGATCGCCAGCTTTGAAATTGCTTCCTCGAATGACGAGATCGGCGCTCCGCGAGGCTCCTGGCCTGAACCTGTAGAGCACGAAGGGATTTTCGAAGTTCTTCGTCTTGCTGGAAACAGAGTTGATTTGATACATGCCTGCCGTGTGAAAGCCGACGTATGGTCGAAACTCAAGGGTGTTGCTCAAGAGGCTGAAATAAATGGGGTTGGGATTCGCCTGGTACCAGTCTGGGCTTCGGCTACCTATGCCGAGATAGGGGAACGTCGGCATGAACGGAGCCGAGAGTTCGAGCGGTTTAGGAGTTTCGACTCTTTGGGCAAGCAGGTATCGGGGGAAGCCACGATTCGGGTACATGTCCTGCACCACGAAACCTTCTTCACGAAATGGAAGCCCGTCTACGTCCGCTGTTACTGTCCTGACGGTGTCGACTTGGCCATCGGCGTAGATACGGCCTCTGTCCGGGTCCTTGACTCCATCCGTGTAGATTTTCAGGTTGTAGTTCGGCCTTCCATCAACAATCCAGCCTTTCGTGACTTCCATCAGATACCGAGGAAACAACGCACTGTTCAAAAGCGCAACGCCACTCTTCTTGACGACGACTCCTAACGCCGGTTGTTCTGGACGGGTGTAGACGATGGTCGCGCGCTGCTTGCCGTCCAATTGCTCGAAGGAAAGCGCGAATCGAACGTTTCGAAGGTCGTTTAGTGCGAAAATGTACCAGCTATCGGAAGTATTACCCCAAGTCCATGGCATTTGGCCCTTCGGATCGGGAGATGGTGTCACGACCGTCGTGAAGACCTTGTGGCCGGCAATGCTTTCCTGCCAGGTCCTGGACTCGTAAGTCGCTGCGGCCGACGTGCTGGCGATGGCAAGGAATAGCAGAGAGAAAAGAGTACGTTTCATTGACCAACCTTGGAGGCGTAAAGCCGAAGAAGTTGTTGAGCAGTCCTGTCCCATGTGTAATTCGTTGCCTGTGACCGAGCACCGGCCGCCAGGCTTCCCCTCAAAGAAGCGTCGCCGAGCAGCGTTCGCAGCGCCTCCAGAAGCGCATGCTCATCGGCGGGCGGTACCAAAAGTCCCCCTCGGTCCGACACGACCTCGGAGAGGCCGCCGACCCGGGAGGCGATGACCGGAAGTCCCATCGACATACCTTCGGCGGCAACCAACCCGAATCCTTCCTGGCAGACGGAAGGAACTACGAGGACGTCGGCAGCGGCATAGACGGACGGCAAGTCTTTCGGCGCGACGAGTCCAAGCTCACGCACTTGATGGGAGAACGGCCGCAGATGCTGCTCGACCATGTCTTGATATTGGTCGTCACTTTCCCTGGGTCTCTCTCCTTGGCCCCAAAGCTTAGCGCCACCCGCTAAGGCCAAGATGACCCTGTCGCTTTCGAGGGCGAGTTGTTCGAAGGCATTCACGAGGTGAAGGACGCCTTTGTTCGCCGAGAACCCGCCTACGTAGAGAATGACGAAGTTTTCGTCCGTCACTTTCAGCGACCTTCGCGCGTCGTCCCGGTTTCCTCGCGCCTTCTCGACGATGTCCCTGCTATAGCTTCCTCCGTTGTGCACCGTCTTCACGGACTCGGAGGAGGCGTGCCTGCCGATGCTGCCTTTGAGATAATGGCTGACAGTCACGATAAGGTCGGCGTCTTGCTCGATGCGTTGCACATCGGCGATGCGGCCCTCCAACTGCGCGGCCGGGGCGTCGAGCAAATCGTTGTGGATGTGGGCGACTCGCAGGGGAGTACGAATGAAGCGCAGGTAGGGCTGGAGGTGTGTGTGAACGACGTCGAAGTGCTTTCGTCGGGTGTATAGGACGAGCGGAAGGTGTCGCGAGAAGTCGAGCGAGCGCCCGAGCAAGCGAATGTGAGCCCAAGGCGCGTGTCGTAGGCGAATCAGTTTGACTCCTTGCCATACCGCTTGCCACGACGTCTGGCCCACGCTAAGAAGCTCGACTTCGTGACCTTCTGCGGCTTGGGCCCTAGCTATTTCCAGCGCCGCTCGCGCCACCCCGCTCGTGGGCTCACGGTCTGGATCACGGGGAAGCCCTGCCACGCCGAGAACATGCAGGATTCGCATTTCACACGACTTCTTTTCGTGCAGTGGGTCCATGTAGAACACGGCGGAGGGCACGAACCAACGCGACCGACGTCAAGCGGAAGAGCTGCCTTCCTGCTTGCATGCGAGCCAAGTCCAGGAACGTCGCCCAAACCTCTCCGTATTCCCTTTGACTCAAGTTATAGATGGCGTGGCGGTAAAGGGAGTCGGAAATGAAGTTGCGTCTGTTCGCTGACATGACCATCGCGTCGTTTTCCGTCCCGACGAATTCTTTGGAAAAGCGCAATGCTCCCAAAGCCATTTCCTTGGCGCGCTTCCAAGTTGTCTGGCCAGCTTGCAAGCGCCAAGTTCCGAGCTCCTGCTCGATGAAATGAGCCTTCGGCTGATGTGCAAGGACATATACCCAGGTCGGGTAATCCGTGGTTGGCAAGTAGGAGGGTTGTTTGAATCCTTGCACGTTCTCCAAGGAGGAGCGAGTTACCATGCACGTAACGGCAGAAATTGGAAAGGAGCCTCGAAGATACTCTTGGCCTAAGCGATTGCTTCGCTCGAACTCGGCGATCGCTTTCCTATCGCTCGCATTGGGAATCATGCCGAGATCGGACTCGCCATTTCCGCTCACGGTTTTGCACACTCCGAATGTAAATTCATATTTTTCTTCCAAGTGATAGCGCGTTTGAACGGCGAGTTTGTCTTCTCGCCACAAGTCATCGCCATCGAGAATGGCGATGATGGCGCCATCACTATGGTCCATCATCCAGTTGTACGCGTCGGCAAGGGCGAAAATGCCCTTGTTTTCCCGTCGGTGGGGTTTGATGCGAGTATCGGCGCGCGCGTACTGCTGAACGACGTCCCACGTGCGATCCGTCGAGCCATCGTCGACGATGATCATCTCCCAGTTGCTATAAGTTTGGCGCAGCACGCTTTCGATGCATGGGCCGATGTAGGCTTCTTGATTGTATGTAACCGTGAAGATGCTGACACGCTCGTGTCGAGGCAGGGATTCAAGCACGGGGATGTGCTCCTTTCCTACCTATCTTGTCCGCGGCCACAAGCAGGGCGCGGTTCAAGACGAGGTAGATCGTGGAGAAGGCGGCGACGTAAAGGCAAAGTGCTAGAACCGCGTCGAGGATAGTATGGGCCTGGGCCAAACTGCTCGGGACGAGTTTGAAGAGTGCGATAGATCCAAGAACTGAAGCGACGCAAATGAAGAGGTGTTTCCCGTCGAAGCGCCAGGGTACGTCTTTCCTCGTTGAAAAGAACGTGAGCGCCGAGTACACCGAAAAGGCAACGGACGTTGTCGCGGCAGCGGCGAGCATTCCATAGCGAGGTATGAAAACCATGTTGAGGGCTATGTTGATCAATGCTGCGATTGCTACGAAAGCAAGCATTCTCTTGGTGTCCCTCTTCATCTCAAGGGGTTTGTGCCAGAACATTGAAGCATTCCAGATACAAAAGCCCAGTAGAATTATTATGTAAAATTCTACATTAACGTGATACTTGCGGTCGATAATAATGTAAGGCATGCTATTTCCAAATAGGATAGCCATTCCTATTGTAAAACATCCGATGACTGCGTAAATCGAAGTGGTTTTGCTTATAAGCACCTTTACTCTATCCATATCTAATTTTGCTGCCGCCTCCATGATTTGCGGAGCAAAGATATTGACTATTGGCGAGTTTATGGCGAGAAGTGGCAGGGACACAAGGCTGTAGTGTATGGAGTACAAGCCTACCTCGCCGGATCCCGAGTAATATTGTAGAATATAGCGATCGCTTATGTTGATCACCGTGTACATCAGCATCCAAAGTGATAGCGGAAAGCCGTAGTCGAGAAATTGTTTCAGCAACGCTCGAGAGTGGAGATTTACACGCGGTGCCAACAGCGGAACGCCTGCTTTCGCATAAAAAAGGGCGACGGTGCAAATGCTGGCAAGCGCGGTACCCAGCAGAATCGAGGCGACCCCAAAGTTCGTGAACCTAAGAAATAAGAGAGTGAAAACGAAAGAGGCAAACGACCCGGCTGTCATCGTCGCGTTATATAGATGATGACGTTTGCTGTAAATCATGAAAGACGCTATGTTCGTATTCAGTACGGCGGTTATCAGATATGCGATTCCCGAGAGATAATAGACTGCATCACTCGGCTTGAAGAGGCCAAATTGAAAGAGGAGGAGGGACGCGATTCCAATGACAAGAATGACTGCAAAGTTCGAAGCGGCAATGACCTCACCGATTCGGCCTTCTTCCGATCGGTTCAAGGCCTCGTGATAGAAACGATTCGTAGATTGTGACAACCATTGAGAAGTCAATACCAGAATTGGAGCGGCCACAGCCAAGGCAAGGCTGTAGCGGCCGTACTCGGCGGGCAAGAAAATGCGTGAATAGAGCGAAGTCGCGTAAATTGCCAGCAGACCGGGTAATATCGAGGACGCTAGGAAAGAGAGAATATTCGGTAGGCTTCCGCCCCTCACGCGTGAAAAGGCCGTCCTCAAGCTATGCAACTTCATTCCTTCAAGTTTCGTAGTCACTTAATTACCCTCGCGTTTCGTTGCTCGAACCCGATACTCGTTTCGACACGTCGCATACCTCAAGCACGCCCCATTCCTTGGAACAAATGCAAATACTGGTCTGCCGATCGTTTCCAAGTAAACTGCCGGGCATGCTGTCGACGTGCACTTACCGCTTCAGGACTCGGAGTGGTTTTCAACGCCCGCAGTACCGAGTCGGCAATGGCTTCGTCGCTGTTCGCCACCACATCACCATGCTTGCCCAGCAGCTCCCTCATAGGACCGCTTTCCAAGGTGATCACAGGTGCGCCCATCGCAAGAGCTTCCAGGAGAGGCAAGCCAAACCCTTCATATAAGCTGGTGGACACGTAGGCATCGGCTGCCGCATAACTGTGCATCAACAACTCGTCCGAAATAGAGTCCAGGAACACGACGTCCGTCTCCGGTTCTAGTCCTAACTCACCCATCGTGCGTAAGGTCCGGCCACGATGCTCCGCCGTTCCCGCCGATCCCACCTTCAGCAACTGCACATCGGGAATCACACTCTTGACGAGGCGTAAGACTCGCAAAAGCTGCGCTACGTTCTTGCGCTTCGTTTCAGTACCCACGTATAACAGAACGTGCGAAGCTTTTAGATCAGGCACCATCGCGCCAAGCGCCGACCGCGATGCCGCGCGATCGATCTCGCTCTCGAGAAATACCGAGCTGACTCCATTGGGAATTACATGGATTCGCTCACGAAGGGCGGGCAGTCGCGTGACGATTCTGTCCCTCGTAAACTCCGAGCAAACGACAATTCGATCCGCAAATCGTAGTGCGTGAAAATGCTGACGTACGAGAAAAGTACCTACGGCTCCCAGGTCTTTTCGATCGTCCGCGAAGTCAATCACGCCAACATCGTGAACGAGCACGACGCCTGGCAGCTTGCTTCGGCCCGCCAAGCAACTCGCCCCGGTCAATTGAGGCACGAATATCAAACTGCTCTGAGGAGGCAATTGCACTTGGAGAGGCAGGTTTTTCAGCAGTGGTACCGGCAAAGCTTTGAAAGACGCGGAAACTACTTTTTCCGTTTGCTCCCACTCTGCCGTCAATGCTCGAACGACTCGAGCGATGCCGCCTCGCTGTCCATACCGATCAAGGCCGGCGACGGCGATCCGAAGAGGATGCTCGCCGCTTGATCGACGGTGTGACGTCACCACGTCGAGCGCCTTCGAAGAGCATCGGCGCCAGCTTTAAGTGCAGCCCACTGATCGCCCATCAAGTGCAGCAAGCTGCCTCGAACGCTCACCTTCAACCTGGCGCGTCGTTGCAGGCCGACGCGATTCAAGACGGCGTGGAGTGCGGCGAGGATTGCACCAAGACCAAGCCAGCGGACTCCGAATAGTCCCGCCAACAAACCGCCGAGCAGTGCATAAGGCATCACCAACGTGCGTTGCACGGCCCTCACCTCAGCCTCCGCTCCATACCTTGCACCCAACACCAAGGCGTTGCGTACCCAGCGACCCTGCTTGTGCGCGTATGTACGAAGGTCGGCAGGGTATTCGCTGGGAATAGGATGTCCAGGCACGAAGTAAACCGTGTGCCCGTGAGCGATAAGCTCCTTCGCGAGGGTGTAGTCCGTTCCGGACGGAGCGGGCACCTCCAGGGCTCGCGTAGATTCGAGGACCTCGCGCCGCACCGCCGCGTGTCGTCCGAGAATTCCATCGGTGGGCTCGAACGACTCGGGCTGCGTCGCGCGCTCGACCGCCCAGTGTGAACGGACCAGGCCCACCTGCATTTGCGAGTCAAGCGGCCTCGACGCTCCGGTGACTACGTCTGCCCGACCTTCCACCACGGGATGCAACAGATTGTGCAGAACGTCGTCGTTCGGGCGGCAGTCGATGTCCGTCAGATAGATGATTTCGCCGGTCGAGCAGGCCAAGCTTTTTTCGAGCGCTCGTTGCTTGCCTTCGCCGGGCAGTTGCTCCAGCACGAGCACGTCCGCTGACGACAAGGCCTTTGCGATCTCGAAGCCTTCATCACGGCCACCCACACACAGCACCAGTTCTTTGTGAGGATACGAGAGCGCTCGATAAGCCGAGACGAACGCTTCGATGTCCTGACGCCCGTTCCATGCCGGAACAAGGAACGAAACCTTCGGTGTGTTCCGAGGAGGTTCCCAAGTAAGGCGTGGAGAAGGCGGGAATGGAGGAGCTTGCATCTTTCTCCAATGCAACGTTGCCATGCCCGCCAAAAGGGCGGGGACGAGCCACTTCATCGGATCTCCAGAAGGCGGTGCGTTTCGGCCCAAGGTCTGCTTTTTTGCCATCGGTACAACTCCTCACCGCCAGCGCTGGTGATCGTCAAGTCAAGGGATGTTTCTGTCATCACGGCGTTTCGTCCCCAACAACGAACGTCGAGGTGGGTGCGAGCGACGGTCGCCTGAGGGAGGGGCATGTCCCTGGGAAGCATGGCCGACAGCAACCGTAGAACCTTGTCGTTCCAGCCGACCACAGGCAGGAGATCGCGGTAGTCGGGCCTTCCCGGCAAGCTCCGTTGGGAAATTTGTTGCTTGAAGCCCTCGGCCGTGGGGAAGGCCCCACTTGCAAGCTGCGCCGTCAACAACCGGGTGAGCGCTTGACGGGGGGGCGTTTTTTCAAGGGCCCTGTATGCCAAGAGGATGTCGGCGACTCCGGCCGTCCAGCGTGGCCAACTGGCTTGCCGACCGGAGGTGTAGACGATTTGCGGCCAGCTTCCATCTTCGTGCATCGTCTTGTCCACGAAGCCGAAAATCGCTTCGGCCGCGCCCGCATACGTGCGGTCGCCGAGAATGGTGGCCGCCTCGACCAAAGGCGGAATGCAGCGCGCATTGTAGTACGGGAAAAAGCGCCCGTCACCTTCGCCAGCTTCCGGCGCGTACTGATGAACCGCGCCTTCGAATTCTCCGCGTTCGACCATGTAGCAGATAACGTCGTTCAAGGCGCTCCGTACGAACGGTTCATAGCGTTCGTCGCCGGTCAGTTGCTGGTACGCGAGCATGGCATGAGCCAAAGTGGCAAGTTTGTTAGGTACGCGCCCACGAATTCCAGGACGGTCGTTGAATCCCTTGCCGTCCCACAACGACTCGACAAGCCGGTCGAGGTTGCGAGCGGCGGTCGAGAGCGCCCGCTCCCGGTCGGGTAGGAGATGGTGCGCCTTGAGCAGACCGAGCGTCGCCGCCGCTTCGTGCGGCGTTCCAAGGAACCCGGGATTGATTTCGAACTGCGAAGCCGTGTACGAACCGTCTTGACGCTGTCCGTCGGTCAAGTCAAGAGCAGCACGCACGGCGCGGTCAGCGAAGCGCGAGTCCCTGGTGCGAGCGTACGCGGTGGTATATCCGATAAGAAGGCCTTCATAACGCCAATCCAATCCAGGGCCGACAAACTGAAGCCGGTTTTGCCACCAATGGGCGACGGGGCCGCCGTACCCCCCAGGCTGGCGAGTCGATTCCAGCCATGCGTCCAGGTTGACGAAGGCACGTGCGAGCGCGAAGTCGCTCATGCAGGCTCCCACACGGTGAGCGTGTAGCGAGCCGGGGTCAAGCCCGCGTACGCGAAGTCCCGTCGCATGGCGAAGTGAGCTCTGTCGGCAAGATCCGGCCGTGAAGCAAGGTATGCCATGCGGATCGGGATGCCCCAAGCCAGCGCCCTCCACGTCAAGACCGAACGCACTTCGAGACGACGCCAATTGGAAAGCATTGGCCGCCAACGCAGTGATGGTGAAGCGAGAACGCCACCAGTAATGGTATACACGCGGCAAACGCCTTGAGACGGCGCCTCGTGGGAAGCTCCCAAAACGAGCGCCTCACGTCCGGCTCCGCGGCCGCTGAGTTGTGCCCGCAATTGCACGTCGGGTTCAAGGAACGTCGGGAGCCCGCGTAGACGCAACCGACTGACACCTTGCCGATAAGCGTCCGCGAAGATGAAGTCCAGCAAGTGGGACCAAGCGAGTTGGTCAGCACCCACGGCCGCAGGGAAAGCGCTTTCGTGCACGCCTTCGAAGGTTGTGTTCATGCTTTCGTGTCCTGCCATTCACGGCCGACGCCGGTGGAGGGAACGACTTGCTCGTACAACTGCTCGAGCTCGTCGCCGATCACGTTCCAGTCGTATTTGCTGTGCACTTTCACTCGGCCGCGCTCGCCCATGGCGTGAGCCAAGGTGGGTTGCGACAGCAAGGTCTCCAGGGCGCTCGCGAGCGCGCCTGAGTCGCCGGGTGGGACGAGGAGACCGTCGTGCCCGTGTTGCACGACCGTCCGCACCCCTGGCAAATCCGTGGCAATGACGGCTGTTCCCGACGCCATCGCCTCGATCAGGACCATGCCGAAAGCCTCGCCTTGCGTCGTGCTGGGAAGAACCGTCACCGTGGCTTGCGCGTACAACCGCGCGAGCTCATCAAGTGGAACGCGACCGGCGAACTCCACGCGGCCTGGCGCGACCTCTTCGGCCAAACGCTCGTACTCCGCTCGCATGTCGCCGTCCCCCACGATGACGGCACGGCGAGGAAGGCTTCGCATCGCTTCGATCAGGACGGCTACGCCTTTGAAGTGGTGCGCCCTGTCCAAACCGCCGACGAACAGCGCGAAGGACTCGGCACTTTTCTCGGCCGGCCGGAAGGCGCGGGTGTCGACGCCGTTCGGCAACACACGAACTGCTGCGGCCCGAGACTTGGTTCGCCAGAATAGGGAGTGCTGCGCGTAATCAAGGGAGGTTCCCACGAGCAAACTCGCTTGGGACAGCACGGTGGGCTGCGCCGTGTTGTTGTACACGTCGAACAATCGGCCGCGAAGACCTCGCGCGATCAAGTCGTTGTGGTAAGTCACCACGAGCGGAATGCGGTGCTGCCGAGCGGCAAGGACGGTGAGTTCCGCGCCGAAGATAAAGGGGTAGTGCAGGTGAATGACGTCGAACCCTTGCAACTCCGTTATTAGGCGTGGCGTCAGTGGTGCATTTCCCACGCGAAACGTGACAGGCAAACGGCGAACATCGAATGGAAACGAAAGCTCATGATCGCGCTTTGTGCTCGCGGTGAAAACGACCACGTCGTGGCCTCGTTCGTGCAGCAACCTCGCGTTGTGGTAAGCGACATTTCCAGTTCCTGCCCAGTATGGAGGAAAGGTGGCGGTGACATGGGCGATCTTCATCGAACGAACCTCGGGCGTGTGACGCGGTACAACGGCGTGACGAGACGATTCAACGCGGCGGCGGTGTTCGCGGCCATGAGTTGATCGAGAGGCAACGCGACTTCGGCATGCTCGAGGAGCACGTTGTCTGAGGCCCGTCGGCTTCGCTGAACTCGACTACGTTCTCGGCGCAGGGAATGCCACGAAGTGAACAGATCTCGGTAAGACTGCCCTTTGGCTCGGGCATACGACGAGTTGCGCAAGGCAAAAACCCACGTGGCTGCCTCTGTCAGCAGCAGGCCGGGCAATAGCTGAACCAAGGTACGCGTCGAAAAAACCTTGAGGAAGGTCATGAGACGATTTCGTTCCATGAAGCGGAATTTCCTGGGAGACATCCCGAGCGTGTAGTGGTGCACGACTTCGGCCTCGGCGTCACACAACAGCTGATAACCCAACAGCCGCGCTCGCAAAGACAAGTCGGTGTCCTCGTGGTACATGAAGTATCGCTCGTCGAACCCCCCGAGTGCCCGAACGACATCGGTCAAAGCGAGAATGGCCGCGCCAGAAAGAAGGGGAGTTTCGTGTAGACCGCGTATGCTCGCTGCGGGCTGCGAAAGGGCTCGACAAGTTGTAATGCCGGTGAAGTGCATGCTGTTGCCGCACGCGTTGATGGTGCCGTCCGGTTGCAGCAGCTTCGGAGTTATCAAGGCGTTCGGATGATCGCGAGCCGTGGACAGAAGACGCTTTAGGCACTCTGGAGACGCTTCCGTGTCAGGATTGAGGAACAAGACCCAAGTACCTGTCGCATGGCGCAGCCCGAGATTGTTTCCCCCCGCGTACCCGGTGTTCGCCGCGTTGAGCAGGACACGAACTTTCGGATGGTGCGCGGTCAGCCACTCGGCGACGCCGTCCCGTGTGTGGTTGTCGACCACGATGAGTTCTATATCTTGGACGTTTTGCGCGTACAGCGAAGGCAAGCACAACTCTAGATCTGCACGGCTGTCGTAGGAAACGATAATGATGCTTAATACCGGGTTCGACACGTTATTGCCCTTGAAGTTTCATGTAATGAGAGACGAAGCCGTGTACAACCCGACGCGGCCTTCAGTTGTGGCGATCGAGATGTCTCTGCCCCTAAGCGTGGGCGTCTGGCGCCGACACACTCCTTGTACAGCCTGAGAAGGAGTAGGAGAAAGACGGGGCGACACGCGGTCATATTAAGGCACGATGAAGGTGTTTGGATTTGTAAAGCTGGAGTGGGCTCTCAGAAAGTAGCCGGGAAATCTGATAAGTATATTAGAAAAAATGAGCTGGCTTGCCACAAAATTGGGCAAGCCAGCTCATTTCATAAAAAGGGGATCGACAAAATGGGATTCGATGGTCTCCGCCCCAGGACGAAGCTCCACAACTTCGCTCAACAGGTGCCGGCGCGGCCGGGGTCCTCACCCCTGAGATTACTTTTGCGCAAGCAGAGAGCGTTGCTCGAGGGTGTGAACCACATCCTCGTGCATTCGGTCTGCGAGTTTTTGAAGGCTGTACAACAAGATCCCTGTTACGGCGGCGACGGCTCCACCCAGCAGGAGGATTGCCATCAGGATCGCACTGCCAACTGCGAATTGTTGTGTTGCCTGTTGAATCTGGAGGATGCGCATCCCTAAGAGCAGGCCGGTAATCATCAGGACGAAGCCCGGGAAGCAGAAGAAGGCGATCGGACGACGACGCGCCACCAAGCTCAGCATGGCGTCGAGTACTTGCAGTCCATGAACGACCGGGTTGCGCTTGTTGCCGTCGAGGTAGTGAACGTGAATGGGCGCCTCTTTGACGACAAGACCGGAGTTTTTGAAGAGAAACTGCATCTCCGACTCGACGGACAGCCCCTGCGTACGAAATGACAAGCTTTCGAGGGCGTTGGGGGAGAAGGCACGGTATCCGCTTTGGGAGTCGGTCACCCAAACGCCACTCGTGACGTTCGTCGTCAAGGTCAATGCATGCTGCCCGACCTGCCGCCACGCGGGAATCTTGCTTTTGACGTCTAGAAAACGAGAACCAACGACGACGTCGGCTTCACCACTAAAAATTGGTTGTACGAGCGTAGGAATATCCTTGGGGTCATGCTGTGTGTCGCCGTCAAGGCAGACGATAGCGCGTGGCAGCAAGGCTTTTGCAGCGTTGAAACCGCTGTTCAGCGCTTGCGCTTTCCCCTTGTTCACTCCATGGCGGACAACGGTCGCGCCTGCTTGCTCGGCGAGAATCGCCGTGCGATCGCTCGAGCCGTCATCGACGACAATTACGTACTGAGCGTATTCTTTCGTTGTGAGGACAACGCTGGCAATGAAACGCTCCTCGTTGTAGGCAGGGATAATGGCGACGACACCCGTGCAGTCGAAAATGTCCGAATTTTCGAGGTCTGCCAGGTATGAGTCTGTGGTCAGGAGAAGAGAAGTGGCAACAGTCATCGTTTCCTCGTTTCTGTTTCGCGCAGGGATAAGGTGCGACGCTATTCCTTAGCCGTTTGCTGGTCGCCTCGGCATGAGCTGAAACCCCGGCGTGCATTAACGCTCCTTTACCTTACCAAGTTTTAAGCGTGTTGTATGAAAGTCTCACGAATCGCCCACTAGACAACCTTTTTGTTAACTTTCCCATAATCTTCGGAGGGTCACCTACCGGGCTCTAACGGGTGAAACAAAGCTAACGGTCCTCGGAACGAGAGCAAGGCAAGGCCGCCCGGTAACTTCGGGCGGCCTTGCCTTGCTTTCCTATAAGCCGAGCGTTATTTGCACTTCAGTTGCTTGGCCGCTTCCGTAATGCTTCCCAATTTGAACGTATCCGTGAACGCCTGCCCTCGGGAGTTGTTGACTTGGAACTTGACTTGCTGGAAGCTGCCTGCCTGACCCAAGAACGCGGTGACCATGCTGGGAGGCACGTAGGCCCATGTCCCTCCGAAGCTCAACGCGAACGTGAAGCTCGTGGCCTCTTGATCATCGAACTTCCACGACATCTCGTAAGTCCCAGGGCCGAGGTAGGTGACCGGATCGAACGCGACGGCAAGTTGGTTGTCTTGGCAGCTCAAAATCATCGACGACGCGGCGTTGTTCAAGCCATCCGTGAAGGCGATGAGGGGATCGATATTGAATACTCCCTCGTTGCTGAAAACGTTACCCTTCCAATTGAAGAGGGTGAAGTCTCCAACCGACGCACGTTGAGCCGATGCGAGGGGAGAAAGGGCAAGGAGAGCGAGGACGGCAAGAGAACCTTTCATGTGTTCCTCCTTCACTGTTGTAACATAGTTTGCTCATCGTATGGTACGAACGCACGGAAGACCCTAGCCATGCTTATCCAAGAGCGCCCGCTCGGTAGAACCGGGCCTCAAGCCTATGGCCTCCTCACTTCTTTCAGCCGTGCCGCCTCTCCACCGGTCAGAAACAAGGACATTTGCTGAAACCAGGCGTCGTCGGAGAGCAAGAAAGCAAGACCTCGAAGAGTGTATTCTGCTTCCTGACATGCTCCGCCGTGCTCCACGCCTTTGAAGCCGCCCTCATAGCCCTTAGCAAGGTTGACGATGATCTATAAACCCGTAGAACAAGTGATCGTGACGGACTTGGAGGATGAGCTCGTTCTGCTCGACCCGTCAACTCAGGCAATGTTCAGTTTGAATCGTGTGGGGCGTTGGCTGTGGCAAGCCCTTCCGGCGTCGCGCGAATCGTTGGAGCGCCAGCTGGCCGATTCGTTCGGCATCGACGCCACGACCGCGTCGAGGGATGTTGGCGCCGTGCTTTCCGCGCTGCTGCAAGCACATCTGATCGAGGTCCATGGCTGACGATTGGTCGGGGAACGTCATGGGACGCCCGTTTCGGATAGAGGGCTTGCCAGGCGGTCCGTCCAAGTGGCTCCAACGACAGTGGAACCGCCCCTACCTGCACGCATCCTCCATCGACTACCGAGTCGTCGTTCGATCCGGTCAACTGGCGCTATCTCCCGATAGTGCGCGCATGGTGACTCTTCCTTCGCCGGAGGGAGAGCTCGTGGTGTTCGCCACTCCACACGGCTTCACCTTCCTCGAAGGGAACGATGGCGTCCGTTGCATCCATGGTCCCGAGGGAACTGAAATGCAGGTAACTTGTCAGCCTCGACCGACCATACGCCTCCTTCGGGCCGTGCAATTGGGGATCACCGAGGGGTTGCGGCGAAGCGGCCTTTTGCCATTGCATGCCTCGGCCGCTCAGGATGCCGCCGGCGTGCAAGCCTTTCTCGGACCGAGTGGCCGAGGAAAGAGTACGACTGTCCTCCACGCCATACAGCGAGGCTGGCGGCTTGTCTGCGAAGACACGATGTGGTGTGATCCGGAAACCTTGCGGGTGTGGGGGATCGACGACGCATTGCGGTTGCTTCCCGACAGCCTGGGAAAGCTGGGCGTCGCGATCGATTCCTCATGGTCCGTGGGTAGCGACGGCAAGACAGAGGTGCCGTTCGCTGCATTACCCATTTCAGCCCAACCGACGGGAACGCTCACTCGGGTGAGCGTTCTGAGGCGTGATCCGGCCGCTATGACGGGGTACTCGCCTCTTTCGTCTCGAGAGGCCGTTCTGGCGCTTTGGGATGCGATCGGTCTCCCGTTGTCGCCTGAAACGGGACACGCGACGAGTGGGTACATCGCGAGGGTGGTACGGAGCGTCGAGCTGAGCACGCTCGTACTGGGCAAAACACCGCTTCACTTCTGAGCCGTCTCGCTTAGTCTAGACGAATCCTTCCGGTACGAAGTAAATCTTGGCCGGGTCTTTCGAGCTTGAAGAGAACATCTAAACTTCGTTTTTTGCGCTTGACGCCCCGCATCGGCGAAAAATTCGGCTGCTCTGGCGTGCCACACCCGGAGAATGAGAAGCGAAAGCGGGAAGTTCAGAAAATACGCTGCCAGACGCAGTAGATCAATTAAATGAAGCTTTGCTTCAGTTGATGGACCGAAAATGAGTAAACAGTGTACTTTTTGTGGAGGCCTGTGGTAACTTACTAAAGAGACTTGGTAGGAAGCGACGAAACTCGTGACGAGATCGGTCACCGGTCACGGGTGGAGCTAGTGGTGAGCCCGGCCCGCCAATGCGCTCGACGGCATTCAAGGACACACGCTCTGTGCTGCCGTGAACTTCCAGCCTTCCGTTCATGCTTCGTCTCCAACGGTTGGAATGAGATTCGGTAAGTTCGCACATTTTGTCGTCTTGAAGCAGCTGAGCTCATTTCCAGGAGGACGTATGAAACGGAACCACAAGCTTCTCAGTGTGCTGCTCACGGTCGGATTGGTGGCCTGCGGCCAGCCCGCGCTTCCAGCACTGACTGGGTCTGCCCCGGCGGCCTCACAGCCGTCCAACCTTCCCGGCGCGCAACTGAGCGCAACGCGACAGCTCGGCTTCGTCCAGCTGAGTTTCAGCGACATCATGGGTGACTTGAAGGCTGGCGCCCACGTGTCCGACGGTGGAGCCTTCAGCTCTCAGAGCCTCACCCAGCAGCCCAGCGTTGGCGTCACGCTCCTGAAGAAAGGCGTGACGATCGTCGGAAACTTCCGATACATCTGGGGCACCTACACCATCACGAACAACACCACGGCGCCCGTCACGAACTTGACCCTGCTGGGCGTCAACCGCAGCACCTACAACGGCGGCTCGTCCGTCTCGAGTGCGACGCTCGTCTCGGGCGACCCCGCCAGCGATCAAGTTGTATGGCAAACGGCTCCCTCGCAAGCCGTGCTCTCCGACGGCAGCATCGACCCGGCGCGCGCCGACTTCGTCGCATACAACGAAAGCGACATCACCGACTCCATCAAGCAGTACGCCGCCAGCCGCACGATTCCGATCACCACCGTCTTCCCGTTCGGCTTCGTCGCTCGCTCGGGCACGACCCCGACGGCGACCGCCTCCCGGTCGATCGCGGCCGGAGCGACCGGAACGTTGACCGTCTCCTTCCGCGTTCCCGCCAGCACCAACCTCAATGCCTTCAACTGGAACGGCATCATCCTCGTCGACTCCAGGGCCCGCGTGGCACGCGGCGTGCAAGAAGGCCAAATCAGCGCGGACGGAGTCTCGGGTCGCGCCGATAACGTTCCGACCAGCGAAGTGGATGTCGCGCTGCTCGGCCAAGACACCAACCAGGCGAACTGCGTGACGCCGTCGAAGTGCACGACGATCCGCATCGATGACGTGCGAATCGCCGGCGGGCCTGGAACCAACGTTCAGACCGTCACCCTGCTTCCCCATCCCATCTTCGTTGACCCCGGCACGTTGACGACGAACGAGCAAGAACTCCTCGCGGTCACGTTCAGCGCCTCCGACACGTCGGGGACGCCCTCGGTCTTCACGGCCGAGGAACCCCTGCCCGCAGGCGCGACGCTGCTTCCCTCCGGAGCGTTCTCGTGGACGCCGACCGGAAGCCAAGCGGGATCGTACACGATCAAGATTCGCGCCACGAACGGCAACGGTTCGTACACGGTCCTGACGAAGCAGATCACGGTGGTCGACAACACCGCGCCCGTATTCAACACCATCAACAGCCCGGCGTCGGTCAACGAGAACGCTGCGGTCAGCTTCCCCGTCAGCGCGACGGATGCCGACAACGACACGCTCACCTACGACGCGGTGGTCGTCACGCAAAACGGCACGGCGGCCCTCTCGACGATCGGCGCGACGTTCAGCGGCGGCACGTTCAACTGGACGCCGTCGTTCACGCAGTCCGGCTCGTACACCATCCGCTTCAAGGCCAGCGACGGCACCACCGAGACGACGAAAGACGTGACGATCAACGTCACCGACGTCAACCGCGCACCAACGCTCAACACCATCACCACCCCGCAAGCAGTGAACGAAGGCCAAGCGCTCAACTTCACGGTGAGTGGCAGCGACGCCGACAACGACACGCTCACCTACGACGCGGTAGTCGTCACGCAAAACGGCACGGCGGCCCTCTCGACGATCGGCGCGACGCTTAGCAGCAGCGGGGCGTTCAGCTGGACGCCGTCGTTCACGCAATCCGGCTCGTACACCATCCGCTTCACGTCCAACGACGGCAAGACGAGCAGCCAAGCGCAAGACGTGACGATCAACGTCGGCGATGCCAACCGCGCGCCCGTGTTCAACACCATCAACAGCCCGGCGTCGGTCAACGAGAACGCTGCGGTCAGCTTCCCCGTCAGCGCGACGGATGCCGACAACGACACGCTCACCTACGACGCGGTGGTCGTCACGCAAAACGGCACGGCGGCCCTCTCGACGATCGGCGCGACGTTCAGCGGCGGCACGTTCAACTGGACGCCGTCGTTCACGCAGTCCGGCTCGTACACCATCCGCTTCAAGGCCAGCGACGGCACCACCGAGACGACGAAAGACGTGACGATCAACGTCACCGACGTCAACCGCGCACCAACGCTCAACACCATCACCACCCCGCAAGCAGTGAACGAAGGCCAAGCGCTCAACTTCACGGTGAGTGGCAGCGACGCCGACAACGACACGCTCACCTACGACGCGGTGGTCGTCACGCAAAACGGCACGGCGGCCCTCTCGACGATCGGCGCGACGCTTAGCAGCAGCGGAGCGTTCAGCTGGACGCCGTCGTTCACGCAATCCGGCTCGTACACCATCCGCTTCACGTCCAACGACGGCAAGACGAGCAGCCAAGCGCAAGACGTGACGATCAACGTCGCG